>NZ_BAAAKW010000018.1:0-28027 GCF_039527955.1 Rhodoglobus aureus
TACCGACACCCGTTCACCAGCACCGGCAGACACACCGCTACGCGCGCATTCTCAAATGATTCCTCGATACCTGCCACGCGCGCATTTTCTATGAGTCAACGCGGACGCTTGTTTCTGAGACAGCGGTAGTTCTACACTGAGCAAACGCCAACAATCGAAAGGAGCCTCGCATGTTTATTTCAACAATCGGAATGATTCCGACTACCGCCGGCTCCGTCGGCACCCTCTCCGCCTAACTGGTTCGCGATTCCCGCCAACCGGTTCTGACGGTGGCGGCGCTCACGGAGCACGCCCGGCTCGACACACACGAGCGTGCACGTTTTGGCGTGCACCGGCCGCACACGATTCTGCGGCCCGTTCGGCACCCGTGTCGCGCATCTTCGGGTAACCCACCTCGCAACCGAGCGCGCGATCGCGCGCTCTCATGGGCGCGCTTTAGTGCGTCCGCACGCTGCACCCCATTAGTGAAAGAGAAGACACATGAACGACACCGTGACGACCGAACCCGGTCGTCGGTACCGCCAACCTCAACATCCAGTCGACGACAAACAACAGCAACGAGTTGTGCGTCGAGTCGGAGTAATCGACCGAATCGCGCTGCACCTCGGTGTCGCGCTGATCACGTGGAGCAGGCGCCCTCGGCACCCGCGCTCCAGCCTCTCGGTTGCCGCTCGGGCTGAACATCAGCTGGCCCGCGAACGTTTGGCTCAGGCCAGAGCACGCGAGGAGCAGAACTATCCGCGCTTCATCATCCGATGAGCTCCACAGAATCGACCGTCGCCGACCTCGTCGGCGGCGGTCGACCGCGTTAAGTCGGCACTAAATGCCGAGCTACAGTGCCCGCAACCTCGGCGCAATGTCGCGCTCGAATAGCTCGAGGAAGCGACGCTGGTCTCCGCCGGGCGCATGGAACACCAGGTGGTTGAGGCCGGCATCCACATACTGGCGAATCTCTTCAACAATCTTGTCTGGATCATTGCCGACGATCCAGCGTGACGCGATCTGCTCGATCGGCAGAGCATCCGCAGCGCGCTCCATCTCAATCGGATCAGTGATGTCGTGCTTCTGCTCCTTGGAGAGAGCGAGTGGCGCCCAGAAACGCGTGTTCTCGAGCGCGAGGTCGGCATCGGTGTCGTAGGAAAGCTTGATTTCGATCATCCGGTCGATGTCCTCGAACTTGCGGTCAGCCTTAGCAGCACCCTCCTTGACCCCAGGGATGAGCGCGTCGTTGTAGAGCTCCATGCCCTTGCCCGACGTGCAAATGAAACCATCGCCAGCACGGCCTGCGTAGCGTGCTACCGTCGGGCCGCCCGCAGCAATATAAATGGGGATGGGCTGATCGGGGCGGTCATAAATGCTCGCCTCGTGAGTGGAGTAGTACTCCCCCTCAAACGAAACTCGATCGTCAGTCCAGAGCGCACGCATCAGACGCACCGATTCGCGCAGCCGAGCAAAGCGTTCCTTGAACTCTGGCCAGTCCTGCTCACCAGCGCCACGAAATCCGGTAGCAATCTCGTTGAGCGCTTCACCGGTGCCAACACCGAGCATGATGCGCCCCGGGTACAAGCAACCCATGGTGGCGAAAGCCTGCGCGAGAACGGCAGGGTTGTAACGGAACGTCGGAGTCATCACGCTCGTGCCAATACGAATTGTGCTCGTGCGCTCCCCCACTGCCGCCATCCAGGCGAGCGAGAACGGCGCATGGCCACCCTCGTGACGCCACGGCTGAAAGTGATCACTGACGGCAACGCTCTCCATGCCGTGGGCTTCGGCCGCGACCGCAATCTCTACGAGCTCACGCGGGGCGAACTGTTCGGCTGATGCTTTGTATCCGAGAGTAAGAGTCATAGACCCATTGTGCCGTTTCTACTCGCGAGGCGCTTGCAGGAAATCAGAAACTGAACGTGGAACGTACGGCGCAACGTCGCCACCGAGAGTTGCCACCTGGCGTACAAGGGAACTCGATACGTAAGCGTGGGCCGGATTCGGCAGCATAAAAATGGTTTCGACCGCGGCAAGATCGCGGTTCACGATAGCCATGGGCGTTTCGTAGGCGACATCAACTTGAGAACGGATGCCCTTCACGATCACGGTCGCACCGATCTCGGTGCAGTAGTCGACGAGCAACCCCATGCTCCAGCTCGTGACACGGATATTGCCTGCCAGTCGAGCGTCAGCCACCGACTGCTCAATGAGCGAGACGCGCTGCGCGATGGGAAGAAGCGCCGTTTTGCCGGGGTTGTGCACAACGACAACGTGCACTTCGTCAAATGTTTTTGCTGCCCGCTCAATCACATCCAGGTGGCCCAGGGTGACAGGGTCAAACGACCCAGGAACAACAGCGATCCGACTCATGCCTCAACGATAGTGGCTGAGTGCTGATCACCGCGTGGGAGTTCGCTGTGCGAGGAAATTTCACGCAACACACTGCGGTGGGCTAGCGGCGGCTCGCCACCGCCAACTAGTTCTTGCCAAGGAACGCTTCAGCGCTCTCATCGAGTCGGCGCTTGAGTGCTTCGGCGAGCGCCGGATGCTCGGCCAGCGTCGGATCATCAGCCAGTACCGCCTGTGCCGCCTCGCGGGCTTCGGTAATGAGTTGTCCATCGTTGGCCACCCGCAAAAGCTTGAGACTCGAACGCCCTCCGGACTGCACTCCACCGAGCACGTCACCTTCACGACGAAGCTCAAGGTCTTTGTTGGCCAGTTCAAAGCCGTCGAGAGTGGATGCCACGGCCTCAACGCGTTCGCGAGCCAACGACTCCCCCTCTGCAGCCGTCACGAACAGGCACAAGCCAGGAACGCCACCACGACCGACGCGGCCGCGCAATTGGTGTAATTGGGAAACCCCGAAGCGGTCAGCGTCGAGCACGACCATCACAGAGGCGTTTGGCACGTCTACGCCTACTTCGATCACGGTCGTCGCCACCAGAACATCGATGCCGCCCTCGGCGAATGCTCGCATGAGCTCATCTTTCTCATCGCTCGAAAGCTTGCCGTGCAGCGCCTCGATGCGTTTGCCCGCGAGCACGTCATTGCTGCGCAGCGATGCCAGCACCTCGGTGACGTTCGCTATGGGCCGCGGCGGTCCGGCATCCGGATCATCGGACGCTGCCGGCGCGGGTTCACTGCCGGGTTCTTCAGTTTTCGCATCGATCGCGGGGCACACCACGAAGCCTTGACGACCGATCGCCAGCTCTTCGGCTAGACGCTGCCAAACACGCGACACCCAGCCCGGCTTCTCAGCGAGAGGGACGACGTGACTGCTGATGGGTTGACGACCGGCAGGAAGTTCGGCAATCGAGGAGATGTCGAGGTCGCCGAACACCGTCATGGCGACAGTGCGCGGGATCGGCGTTGCCGTGAGCACCAGAACGTGCGGCGGCTTGGAGCCCTTGAGGCGCAGCGCCTCACGCTGGTCAACGCCGAACCTGTGCTGTTCATCCACGACAACAAGCCCCAGGTCGATGAAACTCACGGCATCGCCCAACAGAGCGTGAGTGCCGATGACGATGCGAGAGGAACCCGAGATCGTTGCCAGCATGGCCTTCTTGCGCTCGGCAGTTGGCAACTGACCCGTGATGAGGGTTGGTCGCAATTCGGCTGCCAGATCGGGGCCAAGCGTGCGCACGATCGACCGGAAATGCTGATGAGCCAGCACCTCAGTTGGCGCGAGCAAGGCGGACTGACCACCCGACTGGGCGACAGCAAGCATTGCCCTCAACGCCACAAGAGTCTTACCAGAACCCACCTCACCCTGCACGAGACGGTTCATCGGAACCGGTTCAGCCATATCGTGAAAGATCTGCTCGCCGACCGTCTGCTGGTCGCCCGTGAGCACGAACGGCAATGCCGCATCGAACCCTTCCAACAGCGGCCCCGCTGTGCGGGCAATCGCCTCAGACTCTCGCTGCTTCTGGCGCTGCTGCAACAGCGCCGACTGCAAAACGAATGCCTCCTGAAAACGCAGGGCATCACGAGCAGCCCGCCACCCGGAATCAACCTTGGGGCGGTGCACAAGCTCAAGCGCTTTCGCAAACGGAAGCAGTTCGCGTTCGCGACGTACGGCATCCGGAACCGGGTCATCGAGCGGACCCAGAGTGTCGAGCACGACCTCGACCGCTTTCTGAATCTGCCAGCTCGCGACCGTCGAGGTCGCCGGGTAGATCGGAATGGGCTGCTCTGCCCATGCCTTCGCCTGCTCAGGCTTCTTCAACTCAAGAGCATCGCGGTCGAACAGCTCGTAGTCAGGGTGGGCAAGCTGGCGGGTGCCGCGATACTGCCCGACCTTGCCCGCAAAGATTCCCCGCACGCCCGGCGATAGTTCATTGGCACGCCACGCCTGATTGAAGAACGTCAGGGTCAGGATGCCGGTGCCGTCGCTAATCGACACCTCAAGAATTGAGCCACGCTTGTTGCGCATCGGGCGGTTGCGCACCTCGCGCACTTCGGCCACGATCGTGACTGCCTCATCCAGCGGCAATTGGGCCAGAGCGGTCAGCTCGCCCCGCCTCGCGTAGCGTCGCGGATAGTGGGTCATGAGATCGCCAACAGTGATCAGGCCGAGCCCGCGCTGCATCGAGGTAGCGGTGCGCCCGCCCAACACGGCACTGAGCTTGTGGTCGAGGGGCGAGGTCACTCTAAAAGAGTACCGTTGGCCACCGTCGCGCTCACCCGGGCTAGGCTCGACACGCTATGACACGCATCATCGCCGGATATGCCGGCTCCCTCACCATCGCCGTACCGAGCGCCGGCACTCGCCCCACGAGCGATCGCCTGCGCGAGGCGATCTTCTCCGCGCTCGAAGCGCGAGATGCCATCGACGGCTCCCGTGTGCTCGACCTCTACGCCGGAACAGGCGCACTCGGTCTCGAGTCGGCATCCCGCGGTGCACCACACGTCACCCTGGTTGAGAAGAACGCTCGCGCTGCCGATGCGTGCCGCAAGAACGCCGCTCTCATCGCTGCGAAAGCTCCGCGCGGATCAAAGCCGATCATTCTGACGGCCGCACGCGCCGTGAATACCTTTTTAGAAACATCCGGCGATCAGTGGGATCTCGTCTTCATCGACCCGCCCTATGAACTCGGCAACGAAGAGCTTCTCGTGGCGCTCCAACTGCTTTCGACACAGTTGAGCCCCGACGCCCTTGTAGTTGTGGAACGCAGCTCTCGTGACCCCGAGCCCGTGTGGCCCGCCGGCCTCGAGCTCGACCGCCGCAAAGACTACGGCGACACCTCGCTCTACTGGGTTCAGCCCGCAGCGCCATCCCAGCCGGCATAGGGATCCCAACCGCCGCGCTCGTTATACGCAAGACCATCAACGAGAAGGCCTTTGCCAACGACGACGCGACCGATGGCCCGGAATCCCGCCGGCAACGTCACAGATTCAGGGAACGTCGCCAGCAGCGAATGGTCTTCGCCACCGTCAAGTTGCACCCGACCGCCCACTGCTTCGGACGACAGGTCAAGCCCAACACCACTGGCGGTAGCAATGCGCCGGGCATCAATAGCGAGCCCATCGCTGAGGTCGAGCATGGCTGTGGCTCCGGCCAGCGACGCTGCCTTGCCGTCCGCGATCGGAGGCGCTGGCCTGAGTTGGGCCGCGATAGCATCGGGATGTCGTGCAGCGACGACTGCGGCGGCGGTGGCATCCGGTTCCCCATCAACCACTCCCTCGTCAAACAGCAGGCGAAGGCCTTCGGCGGCGAGACCGAGCGTGCCGGAAACAGCAATCACGTCGCCAGCTTTCGCACCCGAACGCAGTATGGGCTCGCGGCCCTCAAGGTCACCGAACGCGGTGACGACAATCGTGAGCACGGTCGAAACCGAGAGGTCGCCACCGATGACGCCGCTGCCGGGAGCGAGCGCTTCGCAGCTTTCGCGCAGTCCGTCGGCGAGTGCTTCGAGCGAGGATACGGGGGTGTCATTAGGGGCTGCAATCGCCACAACAAGTCCGGTAGGCACCGCACCCATTGCGGCGACATCCGAAAGGTTCGTCGCTGCAGCTTTCCAGCCGAGATCGTACGGGCTTGACCAGGCGAGCCTGAAGTCGGGGCCGTGAATCATCATGTCTGTGGTGATGACCATGCGCTTGTCTGGTGCGGCAAGCACTGCGGCGTCGTCCCCCGGGCCGATCAGTTCTGCTGCGGCGGAAGGAAGTCGCGGAAAGATGCGCTTGAGGGCGTCCAACTCTCCGACCGCGCCGAGTGTGTCATGGTGGTCGCCCTCGCGGTCATTCTTCATAATCTCACGGTAGCCTGAAGCGGATGAGATCGACGACCCGCACCCCCGTTTTGGCCATGCTCGCAGTGGTTCCGTTGCTTGCCATGCTGGCCGGATGCGCGCCGATTGTTGCTCTCGAACCCGCCGATGATGCAGCGAACCCCACCTGCGCCGAGGTCATCGTGCGCCTGCCAGACACCGTTGCCGGGCTCGATATGCGCGAAACCAACGCGCAGGGCACTGGAGCGTGGGGAGAACCCGCCAACGTGCTCCTGCGGTGCGGAGTAGCAGTGCCCAATCCGACCGCCTCATTAGCGTGCGTCACGGCACCCGAGAATGGCATCGATTGGCTGCGCGACGATAGCGATGCGCCCAACTATGTTTTCACGACCTATGGCCGAGATCCCGCCGTGCAGATCATCATCGACAGTAACGGCGACCCCGATGTCGACGGCGATGAGGTGTCTGGATTTGATGCTTTGGTCGAGCTTGCTGGCGCTGTGAGCCAGATCGTGCCCGAGCGCTTCTGCGTGGCGCTGTCAGACACGACGACTCCCGATGAGGGTTCTGAAGCAGATACTGAGTAGGCGGATGCCGGTGGTGAAAGTCGAAAGCGCTAGCTACTAGCCGTTAGTTACTGCTTTCTAGCGAACGGTTTCGAGCCCCAGCTCAATAAGCTCGTCGATGAGTTCGGGGTAGCTCATTCCGCTCGCCGCCCAACATTTGGGGAACATCGAAATGGGGGTGAAGCCGGGCAACGTGTTGATTTCGTTGACAACGAACTCGGTGCCATCGAAGAAGAAGTCGACACGGGCAAGCCCTGCACCACCAATTGCGTCGAATGCGCGGGCGGCCGTGCGTTGCATCTGCCACAGTTCACCGTCGTGCAGTGATGCTGGGCAGATCAACTGGGCAGCGGAAACGTCAAGGTACTTAGCTTCGAAATCGTAGAAATCGCGGCCAGTAACCACGATTTCGCCGGCAACACTCACCCGAGTTTCGGTGCCGTCACGCCCAGAGAGCACGCCACATTCGATCTCGCGGCCCGTCATTGCCTGCTCGACGAGAGCCGTTGAGTCTTCCGCGAAGGCAGTCGCAAATGCGGCATCGAGCTCATCAGGGCCGTTCACTTTTGTCACGCCCACCGATGATCCGGCACGCGCAGGCTTCACAAATGCGGGGAAGCCGAGGCTCGACGCACGCTGGCGCCAGACGGCAGGTTCGCGCTGCCACTGTGTCGCTGCGACCTTTACCCAGGGGGCGACGGCAACACCCGCGGCTTCGAGCGCGAGCTTAGTGAAATGCTTGTTCATGCCCATCGCGGAGGCAAGTACACCGTTGCCAACATAAGGCAGCCCGGTGAGCTCGATGAGTCCCTGAATCGTGCCATCTTCGCCAAACGGGCCGTGCAAGATGGGAAACACCACATCAGCATCTCCGAGACTGCGGGTGGTGCCGTCGGCATTCGTGACCGTCAACTCTCGCGAAAGCGAAGATTCGGGCCAGTGAACTCGCGTGCCGTTGTCGACAACTTCGGGCATCGCATCCGGATTCAGCGTGAACATGTCGGCATCATCGGGCTGCAGAGTGAACGCACCGTCGCGCGTGATTCCCACAGGAATGACCGTGTACTTGGTTCGATCTATTGCCGAGAGCACGCCGCCAGCGGTGGCACAGCTAATGCTGTGTTCCGAAGAACGGCCACCGAACAGCAGTACTACCCTCAACGTGGACTTGGCCGTTGTTGTGGGCTGGTCCGTCATCGTTTACTCCCCCTGAGGAAGATCGTCAGTTGTCAGATGCGGAGCAATATCCCGCGGGGCGAGCGTACCCGCCAAGACCTCAGCAACCTGGCTCACGATGGGCATGTCGACACCCTTCGAGAGCGCCAGTTCAAGAATCGGCGCAACAGAAGAGAGCCCCTCCGCAGTCTGATTCATCTGCTTGATGACCTCAGAGAAGCTGTAGCCCTGACCGAGTAGGCGGCCAGCGGTGTTGTTGCGTGAGAGCGATGATTCGCAGGTCGCGATGAGGTCACCGAGCCCGGCGAGGCCAGCCAGAGTCTCAGCTCGCGCACCGAAGGCAACCGAGAAGTCGGTCATTTCGGCGAGCCCACGGGTGATGATCGAGGCTTTGGTGTTCTCGCCGTAGCCCACGCCATCGACGATGCCGATAGCAACCGCAATGAGGTTCTTCAACACTCCGCCAAATTCAGTGCCGATGACATCCGTGTTCACAAAGGAACGGAAGTAACGGTTGCGCGCGGTCACCGCCACGGTGGTCGCGGTTTCGAGACTCGCGCTGCTCATCACCGCAGCCGTTGGCTGCTCTTTAGCAATTTCTAGGGCAAGGTTTGGACCGGATGCCACGGCAACGCGGCTTGGGTCGACCCCCAGCTCTTGCAAGATAACTTCACTCATGCGCGCCCCGGTGCCCTTTTCGACACCCTTCATGAGCGAGACGATGAGCGCATCTTCGGGAATCAGTTCGCGAACGATACGCAGGTTTTCACGCAGCGCCTGACTGGGCACAGAGAGGTAAACCTGCTCTGCTCCCTCAAGCACTTCATGCAGCTTGTCGCTGGCCCAGAGGGAACGCGGCAGGTTTATTCCTGGCAGGTAGTCGCTGTTGCGCTTGGACTGAGAAATCTCGCGAGCAAGCTCCGGGCGTCTGGCCCACAGCGCTACGTCGTTGCCGCCATCCGCAAGAATCTTAGAAAATGTTGTGCCCCAGGAGCCGGCACCGAGCACCGCAACTCTGCGGGCAGGTGCGTGGTCAGGGTCGACGTCAACGTTGCTCAAAACGGCCAACCTCGCTCTGGCCGTGGTCGGCCGGGTTGTAGCGCACCTTCGGGGCGGTTTCGCCTCGAAGCTCTTCGAGCAGTTCAGTAATTGCGGTCATGAGCTTCTCCGTAGCTTCGGCAAGCACTCGCGAATCCAAATGTCTGCCCTCGAACTGCGACAAATCTACTGGTTCACCAAAACGAATGTGAACAGTCTTGCGAGGAAAAATACTAATCCGTTTTGAGTATCGCGGGAGGATTTCTTGCGCCCCCCAGCTTGCTGCAGGGATGAGCGGGATGCCGGCCTCTAGCGCGGTGCGAACAGCGCCGTTCTTACCGCGCATTGGCCACATGTCGGGCTCGCGTGTGAGCGAACCTTCGGGATAAACCACAACGGCGAGCCCCTGGTTTGCAATCTGACGGACGGCTTTCATCGGATCGCCGCCCTCGCGGCTGCGAGACGCACGCTGAACGGGCACTTGTCCTGATTTCGTCAGCAACCAACCGAGTAGAGGAACGGTGAACAGCGACGCCTTGGCCATGTAGCGCGGCATCCGCCCAATTTTCCACATGCCAACACCGATCACTATCGGATCAATGTTGCTGTAGTGATTGGGCGAGAGCACGAAGGCGCCCCGCGCTGGCACGTTGTGTGCGTCGTGAAGCTTGTACTTCGACAACAGCGTCATGGCGGGCAAAAGCAGGAACGCGAGTACTCGGAATACTGCCGTCTTCTCAGACTTCACGCGCGCCGGTCGCTGGGGAGTTGACGACACCAGCGGCTATCCCTCGTAGATGAAGTCGGCACCGAGCGATTCAAGTTTGTCGACGAAGTGCTCATAGCCTCGCGCGATAATGCCAATGTTGCTCACCGTAGATTGACCTTCTGCGGTCAACGCGGCGATGAGGTGGCTGAAACCACCACGCAGGTCGGGGATCTCAACGTCGGCACCGTGAAGAGGTGTCGGACCAATGATCACGGCTGCTTGCTCGAGCGGGCGACGAGGAACACGTCGGCTGACCGACTCGAGCCCCTCTTCAAACACCTCAATGTTGGCACCCATCTCAATGAGTGCTGAGGTGAAGCCCAAGCGGTTCTCGTACACCGTCTCATGCACGACCGAACGCCCCTCGGCCTGCGTGAGAGCAACAATCAACGGCTGCTGCCAGTCGGTCATGAAGCCAGGGTGCACATCGGTTTCAACGACTACAGGCTTGAGCGCTCCACCAGGGTGCCAGAAACGGATGCCGTCTTCAGCAACATCGAACGCTCCCCCGACCTTGCGGAAGATGTTCAAGAAGTTCATCAGCTCTTGCTGTTTAGCGCCCTCAACAAAGATGTCGCCACCGGTTGCGAGAGCTGCGGATGCCCAGCTTGCGGCTTCGTTGCGGTCAAAGAGCGCACGGTGGTTGTAGCCGCTGAGCTTCTCCACGCCCTCAATGAAGATCACGCGGTTGGGCTCGACATTGATGATGGCGCCCATTTTTTGCAGGATTGCGATGAGATCCATGATCTCGGGCTCAATTGCCGCACCCTTGAGTTCAGTCACACCCTTGGCGAGTACAGCGGTGAGCAGTACCTGTTCGGTGGCTCCGACGCTGGGGTACGGCAGGTCAATGTCAGCACCGTGCAGGCCATCGGGAGCTGTGAGGCGAATGCCTTCGTAGCTTTTGTCGACGACTGCGCCGAACGCACGCAGTGCATTCAAGTGGAAGTCAATGGGGCGGTCGCCGATGCGGCAACCACCGAGGTCAGGGATGAGCGCTTCGCCGAGGCGGTGCAGCAGTGGGCCGCAGAACAAGATCGGGATGCGGCTTGAGCCGGCAAGGGCGTCGATCTTGGCGAAGTGCGCCTTGAGTACGTTCTTGGGATCAAGCGTCAGCTCGCCGTCGCCGGTCTCCGTGACGGTGACCCCATACGCTTCGAGCATTCCGGTAACGACACGAACGTCACTAATCGCCGGAACATCTTTGAGAATGCTGGGAGTATCTGCGAGCAGGGCAGCAACCATCGCTTTTGTGGCGAGATTTTTGGCTCCGCGAACGTTAATGCGTCCACGAAGTGGCTTTCCACCCTTAATAATGATCTGGTTAGAAAGCAAACCGGTTCGCTTGGCAGCCGCCGTAGCGTCCTGAGCCAATGGATTCATCGTTACCTCTACTTCGCTGGCAAAGTCTTGGGTCGCCATGATTCTCGGCGGCTTTCGAACTCCGTGATATCTGTTTCGTTTCTTAGAGTGAGGCCGATGTCATCGAGCCCTTCGAGCAAACGCCACCTAGTGTAATCATCAATCTCGAAAGTGAACTGTGTCGAACCTGCGGTTACGGTGCGAGATTCGAGATCGACTGTCACCTCAAGTCCGGGGTCTGCGTCAATAAGCGCCCAGATGGTTTCGATC
This sequence comes from Rhodoglobus aureus, assembly GCF_039527955.1. NCBI lineage: Bacteria > Bacillati > Actinomycetota > Actinomycetes > Micrococcales > Microbacteriaceae > Rhodoglobus > Rhodoglobus aureus. Next base: position 11,400 of record NZ_BAAAKW010000018.1, read on the forward strand.
TCTTCTTCGGTCAGTTGGGCCGCGAGTAGGCCCTGCTTTCCGGAGTTGCCGCGAAAGATGTCGCCAAAGCGCGAACTGAGTACCGCTCGGAAGCCGTAATCGCGCAGCGCCCACACAGCGTGCTCACGGCTTGAGCCGGTGCCGAAGTCGGGGCCAGTGACCAGGATCTTGCCCTGGGTGAATGGTTCGCGATTGAGAACGAAGTCGGGGTCTTGGCGCCAGGCGAAGAACAGCGCATCTTCGAATCCGGTTTTTGTTACTCGCTTGAGGAACTCGGCGGGAATGATCTGGTCGGTGTCGACATTGCTGCGCTTGAGCGGAACAGCGATTCCGCTGACGGTGGTTACTTTATCCATTAGCGGGACTCCTCTGCGGTGTTGCTGGTCGAAACAAGCTGTTCGGGTAGCGGGCTGTTTTCTAGATCCCAGGGGCTCGACAACGTTCCGCGGATGGCAGTGGCGGCGGCAACGAGCGGCGACACCAGATGGGTGCGGCCTCCCTTACCTTGGCGACCTTCAAAGTTACGGTTGCTTGTTGAGGCGCAACGCTCCCCCGGAGCCAGCTGGTCGGGGTTCATACCGAGACACATCGAGCAGCCGGCGAAGCGCCACTCTGCACCGAACTCTTCAACAATCTTGTCGATGCCTTCGGCTTCTGCCTCGATGCGTACGCGCGCAGATCCGGGCACGACCATGACGCGAACGTGGTCAGACTTCTTGCGGCCCTGAATAATTGACGCGAATGCACGCAAATCTTCGATACGGCTGTTGGTGCATGACCCCATAAAGACGGCATCCACACGGATGTCTTTCATGGGCATGCCTGCGTCGAGCGCCATGTATTCAATGGCTCGCTCGGCGGAGATGCGCTCGTTGGGGTCGCTGATGTCGGCAGGAACGGGCACGTTTTGGCTGAGCGAGACGCCCTGGCCGGGGTTGGTGCCCCAGGTGACGAAGGGCTCGAGCATGTTGGCGTCGAGGAAAACTTCGGCATCGAACACGGCATCGTCATCGGTGGCGAGCGTGTTCCAGTATTCGACGGCGGCATCCCAGTCGGAACCTACGGGTGCGTGTGGGCGACCCTGAAGGTAGTCGAAGGTGATCTGGTCCGGCGCGATCATGCCTGCTCGGGCGCCAGCCTCAATCGACATGTTGCAGATTGTCATGCGCCCCTCCATAGAGAGGGCCCGGATGGCGCTGCCGCGGAATTCGAGAACGTAGCCTTGGCCACCACCGGTTCCGATCTGCGCAATGACGGCAAGGATGATGTCTTTTGAGGTGACCCCGGGGCGCAACTCACCTTCGACAGTGATCGCCATTGTTTTGAACGCTTTGAGCGGCAAGGTCTGGGTGGCGAGAACGTGCTCGACTTCGCTCGTGCCGATGCCGAACGCGATCGCTCCGAAGGCGCCGTGGGTGCTCGTGTGTGAGTCGCCACAGACCACGGTGATGCCGGGCATGGTGAGACCAAGCTGCGGCCCAATGATGTGCACGATGCCCTGCTCGATGTCACCGAGCGAGTGCAGGCGCACACCGAACTCTTTAGCGTTCTTGCGCAGAGTCTCGATCTGGGTGCGACTCGTGAGGTCGGCGATCGGTTTGTGGATCGCGAGCGTCGGGGTGTTGTGGTCTTCGGTGGCGATGGTGAGATCGGGGCGGCGAACCGGGCGGCCGGCCATCCGAAGTCCATCGAATGCTTGAGGGCTCGTGACTTCGTGCACAAGGTGAAGGTCGATGTAGATCAGGTCGGGGGTGCCGTCAGCACCCTTGACGACCAGATGGTCATCCCACACTTTCTCTGCCAGGGTCTTGCCCATAGCGCACCTCTTTCAGATCAACGATCGCACCGCAAATTGCGCGGCTCAATCTCTCTAGTCTACTTCTGTATGAGTCGGCGGTATGCTGACCACAGCGCACCACCCTTGCGCTACCACCACTTGCCAATTTGTTGTTTTGCCCACAAGGCCCACACGCAGGAGAACTCCATGATTACGCAACCATCAACGACGTTGGAAGCCCCCGTCTCCGCTATCGAAAATGCTGAGTTCAATCACGAAAACGTACTCGTATCTACGGGCAAACGTTCCGGCCTCGTTATTAGCGTTGCCGTCCACTCCACCGTCCTCGGTCAAGCCCTCGGCGGTGCGCGAATGTGGAACTATCCGCACTGGACGGATGCCGTAGCCGACTCCCTGCGACTCTCTGCCGCGATGACGCTCAAGAACTCTGCCGCAGGGCTCAACCGCGGTGGCGGCAAGTCGGTCATTCACCTCCCCATGGGAGTGGTTCTCAGTGCAGAACAAAAGCGCGAGGCGATGCTCGACCTCGGTGATGCTATCGAAAGCCTCAACGGCGCATACATGACCGCCGAAGACGTCGGCACAAGTGCTGAACTCATGTCAGTCGTCGCGGAGCGCACTGAGCACGTGTGCGGCTTGCCCGCCGATCAGGGCGGTGCCGGTGAGCCTGCGGATGCTACTGCCGCCGGCGTGCACGCGAGCATTCTTGCCACCTGCGAGGCCCTGTTTGGTGCTCGCGAGGTTGCCGGCCGTCATCTCGTCATTTCTGGCCTCGGCCAGGTCGGCGGACGTCTCGCTCGCTCCCTTACCGCCGCCGGCGCTGTGCTCACGGTTACCGATGTGAACCTCGACCGCAAGCTCCTCGCCGCCGAACTCGACGCCAATTGGGTCGATGCCGATGAGGCGCACAGTGTGGTTGCCGATATCTTCGTTCCCTGCGGAATGGGTGGCGCTCTCAGCCCCCGCGTCATCCGTGAGCTCAACGTCAGTGGTGTTGTTGGCGCAGCAAACAACCAGCTTGCCCAACACGATGGTGCCGAGGCACTCGCCGAGCGCGGCATTCTCTGGGCCCCAGATTTCGTAGTGAACGGTGGCGGCGTGATCTACCTCGACATGGCCTCAGAACCGGATGCGGATGCGGAAGCTATTGCCCAGCGTGTCGAAGCGATCGGTGACACTGTCGCCACGATCTTTCGTGATGCTGCCGCTCAAGGAATAACGACGTTGGATGCTGCAGAGCGTCTCGCTCAGTCACGACTCGTCGCAACCTAGCCAGGTGTTTCGCGCCTGACAGCGCGCCAGCAGTGCCCTCTTAGCCGATGGAGAGGTCCGCGAGTTCGCGCTTCTTGTCGTGGTTCATCTTGACGAGGCTCGCTACGACCGAGATGGCCATTGATACGAGGATCACGATCAGTGACGCCCAGGTGCTGATTTCAGGGGCCCACAACACGTTCTCTCCTCCGTTGATGAACGGGAGTTCGTTGATGTGTAGGGCGTGGAAGAACAGCTTCACCCCAATGAAGCCGAGCACGAAGGCGATGCCGTAGTGAAGGTATTCGAGCTTGTCGATGAGGTCGCCGAGCAAGAAGTAGAGCTGGCGTAGCCCCATCAGGGCGAAGATGTTTGCGGTGAACACGATGAACGGGTCGGTGGTGATTCCGAAGATTGCCGGTATCGAGTCGATGGCGAACACGAGGTCAGTGAGGCCGAGAGCCACGAACACAACCAAGATCGGCGTGAAGACCTTCTTGCCATCGATCACGGTGCGCACTTTGCCGCCGTCAAAGGTCGGCGAAATGTTGATGTGTTTACGCAGGAAGCGGATGATTCCGCTCTCGGTCTCCTGCATGCTGTCGTGGTTCTCGAACACCTGGCGAATGGCGGTGTAGAGCAGGAACGCACCGAAGATGTAGAAGATGAAGCTGAAGTTCTCGATCAGTTGCGCACCCAGCAGAATGAAGATTCCGCGCAGTATGAGTGCGATCAGGATGCCAACCATCAGCACCTCTTGTTGGTACTTTCGCGGCACCGAGAAGCGGCCCATAATGATCACGAAGACGAACAGGTTGTCTATCGAGAGACTGTATTCGGTTACCCAACCAGCGATGAATTGCCCGGCTTGTTCAACGTCGCCGAGCAGGAACATCATGAGGGCGAAGATCAGCGCGAGGCTCACATAGAAGCCCACCCACAGTGCTGATTCGCGAGTGCTCGGAATGTGCGGGCGTTTGTACGCCATGATCAGGTCGACTGTGAGAATAATCAGCAGAACCGTCAAGGACGTTACTTCGAACCAAATAGGCAAAGTGGTCAAGAGAATCCGTTCAAGGGTTTCGAGGCGTGACTGGTCTCGAAAGTCTCTCCCGCATCCAAGAGATTTATGGATGCCGCTGCCCCGGAGACACTACGGAGTGGCTCGTATTGACGAGTACAACGAGGTGGGATACTCCCCTTCGCGTTCACCATAATAACCGACGCTCACCCTCGAGCTGTGCACTGTCTCCCAGCTTGTGGGAAATGCCATAGGTCAGCGACTGCTGTATGATCAGTGGATGCTGACTAGTGCTTCGCGTCTCGATGTCATGAACCGACTGGGGCGCGCGATGGCCGACCCGACCCGCGCCCGCATCCTGCTCTCTCTGCTCGACCAGCCCGGATATCCGGTACAGCTCGCCCACGACCTGGAACTGACGCGCAGCAACGTATCGAACCACCTCACGTGCCTGCGTGGTTGCGGACTCGTCGTGGCGACGCCTGAAGGACGTTCGACTCGCTACGAAATTTCGGATGTGCATTTGGCCCGCGCGCTAACCGCCATGGTGAATGTCGTGCTGGCCGTCGACGACGGCGTCCCGTGCGCAGACGACGACTGCGACGTTCCACTGTGCTGCGGCCCGAAGGCGACGGCGTGAGCCTTCCGTCCACGGACGACGAACTTGCCCCGTGGTGGAGAGACCGCGCACTGGTGCCGCCTGCACTCTCCGGTGCGCTTCTTGCCGCTGCACTTATCGCGCAGGCCGTTGGCGCCGCCGAGTGGGCCGTAGCCGCAATGCAGGGAGCTAGCCTGCTCGCTGGCGCTGCCACCTTCGTTCCGGGCACGCTTCGTCGGCTCGCGCGGGGGTCTCTCGGCGTGGGGTTGCTCATGACAATTGCCGCGGTCGGCGCCGTTCTCCTCGGCCATGTCGGTGAAGCCGCGGCCCTCGCTTTTCTCTTCTCGATAGCCGAAGCCCTCGAGGATCGAGCAATGGACCGCGCCCGCCACGGCCTGCGAGCACTCCTCGACCTCATCCCCGAAACAGCGCTCGTTGAGCGCAGCGGAAGCGTGACCGAGGTCGCCGCGTCTGAGCTAGTTGCCGACGACCTGCTCGTCGTTCGTGCGGGTCACCGTGTTGCAACCGACGGTGTGGTCGAGAGCGGACATAGCAGCGTCGACACCTCTGCTGTTACCGGAGAGTCGATTCCCGTTGCGATTGACACGGGCGACACCGTGTTGGCCGGCTCCATCAATGGGGCGGGCTTGCTGCACATCAGGGCAACCGCAAACGGCGCCGACAACTCGTTGACGACGATTGTACGACTGGTCGAAGAAGCCAATTCACGCAAAGGTGAACGGGCTCGGCTGGCTGATCGAATCGCGCGCCCCCTAGTACCGGTCGTGCTCGCAGTCGCGGCGGCGATCATCGGCTTCGGATTCCTCGTTGGCGACCCCGAGTTGTGGACCGAACGCGCGCTCGTCGTGCTCGTTGCGGCATCCCCGTGTGCTCTAGCGATTGCAGTACCAGTGACAGTGATCTCGGCAATCGGTGCGGCCAGCAAGCTGGGCATCATTGTGAAATCAGGGGCGGCCTTTGAGCGGATGGGCAGCATCCGCACTGTCGCCTTCGACAAGACGGGAACGCTCACCCGCAATGCTCCCTCTATCGTTGCCGTCGAGACCGCACCCGGCTTCAGCCGCAAGGACATACTGCGGCTCGCTGCGGCTCTTGAGGCGCACAGCACTCACCCGCTCGCGGCCGCTGTGCTCGCTGAGCACCCCCACCCTCCGGAAGCACACGACATCAACGAGGATGCCGGTCACGGCATGTCCGGCATCGTCGGGGGCGCGCCCGTGCGCGTGGGCAACACGCGCTGGCTCAATCCCGGGGAGCTCGCTGGCGCGGCAGAGAAGCTTGCCGATGACGGCATGACCGTGGTGGTGGTCGAGCGCGATGCCCAGGTGGTCGGCTTGCTCGGCATCCGGGACGAACTGCGGCCGGATGCTGCTGAGGCTGTCGCGCAATTAGAGGTGTCGGGCATCCGCACCCTCATGTTGACGGGTGATAACTCTCGAACCGCCGCAGCGTTGGGTCGAGAGGCTGGAATTGACGATGTGCGGGCTGAGCTGCTGCCCTCCGATAAGGCTCAGGCGATAGAGACACTCTCCGCGCGCTCCCCCACGGCGATGATTGGTGATGGCATCAATGATGCTCCCGCGCTTGCGGCAGCCGATGTCGGAATCGCGATGGGCGCGACGGGCTCAGCTGCCGCGGTTGAGTCGGCGGATGTCGCCTTCACCGGCAGCGATCTGCGACTTATCCCTGTGGCTCTGCTTCACGCACGCCGTGGCCGTCGCATCATGACGGGAAACATCGTGCTTTCCCTCGCGATAATCGTTGTGCTGTTTCCGCTAGCGCTGACCGGTGTACTTGGTCTGGCGGGAGTAGTTCTTGTGCACGAGGTTTCTGAGCTGGTAGTTATCGTCAACGGGCTGCGCGCGGCACGACTCCCCCAGCGTGACCGTGTGCGCGAGGGAACCCCGTGCGGGCCATCCCTCACAACAACTGACCGGTAGGTGTACCAGCTGGGTTGGAGGCCTACGACGCGTCCATCACGGATCCCGCAACGCAGGCCCGCATCGAGGCCAATTTCAACGCCGGCCAGGCTCTCGGCGTCAACAGCACTCCCTCGTTCTTCGTAGACGATGAGCTCATCGACACCCAGCGCGTCGAGAATCTGCCCGAGACGATCGACGCCGCGCTGCAGTAAAGCGACGCTTCTTGGGGCGGCAGGACTCAGCATCCGCGTGCCCTGTTTTGGGTTCCCGTTAACGACGAAAGTTCCGGTCTTGTTCATACGAACATGACCGGAACTTTGCTACTGTGACCCCAGCGGGATTCGAACCCGCGTTACCGCCGTGAGAGGGCGGCGTACTAGGCCTCTGTACGATGGGGCCGTCACAACAACTAGAAAAGTATGCCACAAATTTCGGGCAATTTTTTCCACCACAACCAATTGCGAACCACAGGATCATCGTTGACTGCCATCACGCGCGCCACCACTGCCACTATCGTTGCGACCGCAGTGCTCGCCGCCCTCGCCGGGTGCTCACTGCTCTACCCCGAACTTCCTCGCGACGACAACGGCCAAGTGCTCGAGCCGGCTGTGATCGGTTCCACCGAACTGCTCGTTGGAGACTGCTTCAGCTTTGTTGACGGCAGCAACCTCAGCGAAGCGGAGGTCACTCCATGCGCCACCGACCACACCAACATTGTGATCGGCAAGGGCGAGTTAGCCAAGTCAGCGATCGCCGAGGCGGGCAGCCTGCAAAACGCCGTCTCGTCATCCTGTTCAGAAACTTTCAGCGCGTTTAAAGAGACCGTTGCTGACCGCGTTCGGCCCGATCAGGAGTTCATCATCTCTGAACGCACTACAGAAGACGGCGTGCTCATGACTGACTACGCCTGCATCGCCACGGATGCTCCCGCGCCCGAAGCGTAAGTAGGTGCCGCAAGCGCGGCAGCGTGCACAACTGAGCGAGCGCTAACGGCTGCGGCCTTGCCGGAAACGCGCGACTAGCGCTGGTCGAGAATGTGCAGCACGCCCGGCACCATCGTGATGTCGATCGGCAGCGCAGCAAAACGTTCACCGTCGGCATAGGCGGTGATGTCTTCGGACTCGATGCGGATGTGCTTTCCGCGATACACCGTGACGCGCGGGTCACTGAGATGCGTGCCCGTGAAAACGCGAGGGAAGACGCGCAAGAAAGCCAACCGCGAGAGAGCTTCGACGACAAGAACGTCGGCCAGGCCGTCATCCACTAGCGCATCCGGGGTCACTTTCATGCCGCCACCGAGCGACACGTTGTTGCCTACGCTGATGAGCGCACCCGTAGTTTCAATTACTTTGTCATCGATCGTGAGCTTGTACTTGATGGCCCGCAGGCGCAGCAACTCGATGATGAGAGCGACCGTATAGCGACTCGGGCCCTTCGGCCACGACATCAGGTTCGCGCGTTCGTTGACGATCGCATCAAAGCCAGCAGCGAGCACGCAGGCGAACCAGCGGGTCGCAGCGGTTCCGGTGGCGTCGTCGACGTAAGCGACGCTGCCCGCATCGATGGCACGCGGCGGGCGGCCGAGACCGCGCACAACGCTGGCGATCGCGGCATCCGTGTCATCGAAAGGAATGCCCAAACCGCGAGCCATGTCATTGCCGGTGCCCGAAGGGATGATGCCAAGCGGAACCGTTGTTTTGGCAACCAGATTGGTGCCGAGGTTGACCATCCCATCGCCGCCAACAACAAGGAGAGCATCCGGCTTCTTGGCAACAGCTTTGCGGCCGCGTTTCAGCAGCAGCGCAAAGTTTGCTTCCTCGAGAGCAGTGACCTCATGGCCGAGAGCGCGCAACGCTTCAACGGCTCGAGGGCCAACACTCTTGCGTTTACCAAAAGACGCTGTCGGATTAATCGCGACAACAAGACGAAGGGGTTTGATCGACTCCACGTGTTCAGTATGTCGCACTGATTCCCATCAGATGCACCGCGTGCGCCACCGGTCTAGGCTCAGGGCATGAATGTCACCAAGTATGAGCACGCGTGCCTCGTTCTTGAGCACGAGAACCAACGACTCGTTATCGACCCCGGCGGCTTCACCGCACCGCTGCCGCCGCTCGACAACGTGACCGCGATCGTGATCACCCACCAGCACCCCGACCACTGGACCGGCGAGCAACTTGCGCGCATCCGCGAGAACAATCCCGACGCGCCAATCTTCGGCCCTGCCGGTGTCGCGGCCGCTGCCAGTGACTGGAACGTCACCACAGTCGTCGACGGCGCGAATGAAACTGTTGGTGTGTGGACGCTGGAATTCTTTGGTGGCGAGCATGCTGTCATCCACGAATCGATCCCCGTCATCGACAACCTTGGCGTGCTCGTGAACGGCGAGTTTTGGTATGGCGGCGACTCATTTACTGTGCCGCCGAAACCTGTCGCGAGCGCCGCGATTCCCGCCGGTGCTCCGTGGTTGAAGATCAGCGAGGTCATGGATTACGTGGCTGAGCTTGCGCCCAAGCGTGCGATTCAGACGCACGATGCCGTGCTTTCTGACAAGGGGCTCGCCCTGTCTGTGGCCCGCATCACGGATGTCATGGTTGGTTATGGTGGCGAGTTCACGGTGCTGCGGCCCGGTGAGACGCTCGCGCTCTAAACATCCAAGCATCCTCACAGCTTTTTGCAGTTGTGCATTTTTGCAGTCTCTGCAATTATTGCTGGGTGCCTGATACTCCTCCCCTTGGTCTACGTGACCGTAAGCGACTCGAAACGCGACTGCGCATCGAAACCGCCGCAGTCGACATCGTCACGACTGAGGGCCTTGATGGCGCCACGGTCGACATGATTAGCGAGCGCGCGGATATTTCGCCGCGCACTTTCTTCAACTATTTCGACAGCAAAGAGGATGCCATTCTCGGCATTCAAGATGTGGGTGAAGTGCAGCGCGCGATTGCGTCTGGCGTGGCATCCGCCGAAACCGATGATCTGGTTTCTGCGATCGTCTCCACAATGTTCCAAATTTTTGGCCCTATGGCCGCACGAACCCAGCTCAAAACTCAGCGGATGGCCCTCGTCAAAGAGCACCCACGCTTGTTGAGCAGACAGATCCACCAGTTCACGCAGCTCAACAGCACGATGAGTGCCGCAGTTGTTGAATTCCTCACCAAGCGAGAAGCTACCCTCCCCCGCGACCCTGAACATGTCGCCGAGATCGCTGTAGCTACTTGCGTCGCATCCGTTCGAATTGCAGTCAAGGAGTGGATCGCTGACGGCGCTAGTGCCGACATCGACACCATGTACCTGCGCGCAGTCGGACTTACACGAGAAACGCTAACAACCCTTTAATGACAACAACGAACGACGCCACTACGAACGACGCTGAAGTCATGACCACGAGTGACCCCGCAACCAAGCGCAGCATCCTGCTCCTGTTTGCCGGCCTCATGGTCACTATGTTGCTTTCGGCACTCGACCAAACAATTTTCAGTACCGCGTTGCCCACAATCGTCGGCGAGCTCGACGGCGTCAACCGCATGCTGTGGGTCACGACCGCCTACATCTTGGCGGCCACCATCATGATGCCCGTCTACGGAAAGCTCGGCGACCTCATCGGTCGCAAGGGGCTCTTCGTTGGCGCGATCAGCATCTTCATGATCGGCTCAGTTGTCGGCGGCCTTGCTCCCGACATGACCTGGCTGATCATCGGTCGCGCCATTCAGGGTCTCGGTGGCGGTGGCCTCATGATCCTGTCGCAGGCGATCATCGCCGATGTGGTTCCCGCTCGTGAGCGTGGCCGCTACATGGGTGCGATCGGTGGCGTCTTCGCTCTCGCCAGTGTCGCCGGACCTCTGCTCGGTGGCTGGTTCACTGAGTCCATCGGATGGCGTTGGGCGTTCTGGATGAACCTTCCGCTCGGCGCGTTGGCGATCCTCGCTGCCGTCACGCTGTTGAAGCTCCCCAAGACCTCGAAGCGCAAGCCAACCATCGATGTTGCCGGAATGGTTCTGTTAGCGATCACCTCGACCGCTATCGTGCTCGTCACGACCTGGGGCGGCACGCAATACGACTGGGATTCGCTGATCATCATCTCGCTGATCGCCATTGCCGTTATCGCTGGTTTCTCCTTCGTCATGGTGGAGCGCGCTGCTGCTGAGCCGATCATGCCTTTGCACATGTTCAAGGAACGTAACTTCGTGCTGACCACGTCATCCGGTCTCATCACGGGTGTCGCTATGTTTGGTGCTCTTGCCTACATGCCCACGTACCTGCAGATGGCTACCGGCGTGAATGCGACCCAGGCTGGGTTCTTGATGATCCCGATGATGGGTGCACTGCTGGTGAGTTCGGTGACGGCAGGCCAGCTGGTGAGCCGCACGGGTCGCTACAAGTGGCTGCCGCTGACGGGTTCCATCATTGTGGCGATCGGTCTGGCTCTGCTCTCGACGATGACTCCGGATCTGCCGCTCTGGATTCTCTGCTCCTACCTCGCCGTGATGGGCCTGGGGCTTGGTATGAGCATGCAGATTCTGGTGCTAATCGTGCAGAACACGTTCCCGAACTCGCAGGTGGGTACCGCTACGGCATCCAACAACTACTTCCGCCAGATTGGTGCCTCAATCGGTACCGCGGTTGTTGGCAGCCTATTTGTGGCTCGCCTCACCGACCTGCTGGACACTCGCCTTCCAGCCGCTGCTGCTGGAGCGACGGGTGACACGAACTCGTTGACTCCGGGCGCCGTGCGCGACCTTCCGGATGCCGTACGCGAGATCATCGTCGGTTCCTACAACGACGCACTTGCGCCAGTGTTCCTCTATATGGTGCCGCTTGTGTTGCTCTCGGCAGTTTTGCTGGCGTTCGTAAAGGAGGTTCCGCTGGCAACGACCATCAAGCGTGACGAACCCGCTGACAGCCTCAACGTGCTCGGCGAGGACGTTGAGGCGAGAAAGTAATCGCTGGGCCCGGTGAGGGGCGGAACGGCGGTTAGTCCAGGCCCAGGTAGGCCTCGATGACCTTCTCGTCAGCGAGCAACTCGTGCGCGGGTCCGAAATGTGAAACCTCGCCGGTTTCCAGCACGTAGCCATAATCAGCTGCCGCTAGGGCGCGTCGAGCGTTCTGCTCAACGAGCACCACGGTGGTGCCTGTCAGCCGGATCTCCTCGATCACTGCAAAGACCTCGTCGACGATCTTCGGCGCGAGCCCCATCGACGGTTCATCGAGCAGGAGAACTTTGGGCTCGGCAATCAGGGCGCGGGCGATCGACAGCATCTGCTGCTCGCCACCGGACAGCGCGCCCGCGTGCAGCTTGCGTCGTTCGAACAACACTGGAAAACGTTCGTAGACCTCGGAGACTTTCGCGTGCAGGGTGCTGTTTTTTCGGTGCCAGCCTCCTAGGCTGAGATTCTCGGCCACGGTGAGCGTGCCAAGAATTTCTCGCCCTTCGGGTACCTGCACCAGTCCGGCCTTCACAAGTCGGTGCGCTGGCCACTTGGTGATGTCGTTGCCCTCGAACGTGATGACGCCCTGGCGAGGACGCAGCAGACCTGAAACGGCGTTCAAGACGGAGGTCTTGCCTGCGCCGTTGGCTCCCACCAAGGTGACCAGTGCACCCTCGGGCACCTCGAAGGACACGTTGCGCACAGCCTCCACACGGCCATAGTTGACCCCCAAGCCCTCGACGCTCAGGATCGGATCGCTCATCGGTTCTCCTCCGGGTTCGTCTCGCCGTCGGGAGCAGGGTCGCTGTGATGCCCCGACTGATCGCTGTCCCGGTCGGCGGCGACCTGAGCGAGGTTCTCTGAAGCGAGCACGGATGCCGCCTCCTCGTCTTCGTCAGAGCCGGAAGAGCCGAGGTATGCCTCAAGCACCCGCGGGTCCCTAGCAATGTCACCAGGCTTTCCGAAAGCGATGATCTCACCGAAGTTCAGCACCATGATGCGATCACAGGTGGCCAGCATCATCCTCACGTTGTGCTCGATTACGAGCACCGCGATTCCGTCGGCGGCAAGCGAACGAATAAGCTCCGACAAACTTGCTGCTTCGACATGGTTCATTCCGGCAGCAGGCTCATCGAGCACCAGAAGAGACGGATGCGAGGCCAGCGCACGAGCGATCTCTAACCGACGCTGGTCGCCATAGGAGAGGTCACCGGCGGCATTGGACGCCTTGTCGGCGAGCCCAACGCGAATCAACTGCGCAGAGGCCATAGCCACGGCTTCGCGCTCCGAACGACGAGCCGAGGGCAGAAACAACAGTCGACGCAGCAGCGTGTCCTGAGTAATGCGGTACCCGCCGACGAGCACATTCTCGAGCGCGGAGAGTCGGTTGAAGAGCTTGATTTGCTGGAAAGTGCGCGCAACTCCGGCCTGGGCTAAGCGGTGAGCCTTTGTGGTGGCGGAAAGCGGAACGCCAAGTACAGTGCCGGTTCCCGTGGTCGGAGGCGTCAAGGCGGTGACCATGTTCACGAGGGTGGTCTTGCCTGCACCGTTCGGACCGATCAGGCCGAGAACCTCCCCGGCATTCACGGTGAGGTCTACCGATTGCACGGCGTGCACTCCTCCGTAGGACTTGCCGAGGCGGCTGAGGCTCACGAGTTCAGAGCCGGCCGCAGGCAAGGCAGGCAGGGTGGGCCGAAGCGAGGGATCTGCGATCAGTCTCTTGGCCGATTTTCTCCGCGGGATGAGGCCTGAGAGTCCGCCCGGGAGGAAGAGAATCACCACGAGGAGCAGCACGCCGGAGATGGTCGGGCGGATCCATCCAGCGTCAATACCGATCACGCGCTGCACCTCAGGAAGGACGCTGAGGAACGCGGAGCCGAGGATCGGACCAACAAACAGGGTGACTCCACCGACTACGGCCGTGACTAAGCCATCTACCGCGGCCGTGAACGAGAACTCGTTTGGGTCGGCAAACCGAGAGAAGTGGGCGAGCAGCACGCCGTAGAGGCCAGCAACCGCTCCCGCGATCACGAACGAAGCCATCCGGTACCGGGGAACATCGATTCCCATCGTGGTTGCGGCTAGTTCGTCTTCCCTGATCGCGGCGAAGGCTCGCCCCAGTCGGGAACCAGACAGGCGCCAGAACCAGTAGGCAACAACGGCTAGAGCGATCCAGGCGATGCCGGGGCCGACGAGCTTCGAGAAGCTCAGCCCTTGCGCGCCGTTCGTCCAGCTCTGGTTGATCAGGAAGATTCGTACCATTTCGCCGAAGGCGAGGGTTGCGATCGCCAGAAATACTCCGCGCAGACGGATGACGGGCAGACCCAGGATGAACGCGGCGATAGCGCCAACGAACATGCCGAAAACGATGCCGATAGCCAGCGGGGGGATAAAACCGAACAGTGGCTCCGCGGGGACAACGAGGGCGGAGGTGAACGCGGCCAGCGAGGCGAGCCCGACCTGGGCCAGGCTCAGCTGGCCGGCGATGAGTACGGCATAGAAGCTGTAAGCGAGGATCGCGGTCAAGGCGATCAGGGTGATGAGCGAGGTGTAATCCGCGAACATGATTAGACCTCCCGCGTCTTGCGTGCGCCGAATAGGCCCTGCGGCCGAAGGATCAGGATAAGGAACAACAGCCCGAACGCCACCATGTCTCGCCACGAACTGCCGATGTAGTTCACGGCCAGCACCTCGGCCACACCGAGGATCAGGCCGCCGACCAGGGCACCCGGCAAGGATCCCATCCCGCCGACGACGATCACGGCGAGGGCTTTGAGCTCCACGGCATGACCAATCCCCAAGGAGGCGGCGTTCACGTTCAGAGTGAACAGCACGCCAGCCACCGCGCCAAGTGCGGAGGAGAGTGCGAAGGTGGTGCTGCTGATCCGGCCAACGTTAAGGCCAAGAACCGCGGCGGCGTGCGGGTTCTCGGCGATCGTGCGCATGCCGCGGCCGAGCTTTGATTTGGCCACAAGCCAGGTCAGAACAACCATGAGCGACACACTGATGATCAGGATGATGACCTGAAGCAGAGAAACAGTCGCACCGAAGATTTCAACCCGGGTACTCGGAAACGCATCCGCGGGAAAACGCCGGGTGTCTGCGCCGTACAGTGCCTGCAGCAGCGAGAGAATGATTGCGCCGAAGGCGATGGAAGAGATCAGCCCTGCGAAGTGCGCATCGTGCCGGCCTGCGAGCGGCCGGAAAGCGATGCGTTCGATCAGGATTCCCAGCACCGCGCCGACAACCAAAATGATGGGAATGAGCAGCCAGATCGGAACACCGAATAGGGTCACGATCTCGATTCCGACTAGGGCACCGGCGGTGAAGACTGCGGCGTGGGCCAAGTTCAGCCGGTCAAGAATACCGAACACGAGGGTAAAACCGATCGCGAACAACGCGTAGATCGAGCCGAGAAAAATCCCGTCCAAGAAGAGTTGCATTGGTGATGTCCCTGTCTTTCGGCGCGTGCCGCCCGAAGGCGGCACGCGTGTGTTGCCGGTGCGGTGACGCTAGTTCAGGATGACGAACTCGCCGTCCTGAACGATCTGCACGAGGGCGTCGTGTTCAACGTCGCGGTTCTCATTCAGGCTCACACTGCCAAGAACCGTCGGAACGTCGGTGATGTCGCCGAGGCCCATCTTGATGTCCTCGCGTTCGCCCGAGCATGTGGCGCGAACGGCCTGGTCGATGATCTGCATCCCTGCATACGCTTGCGCGGCGAACTGATCCGGAGCCGAGCTGTACATAGCGGTGAAGTCCTCGATGAACTTCACGTTCTGCTCGTTGTCAGAAGCCGAGTTCCACGCGGCACCGACGATGACGCCCTCAGCTGCTTCGCCGGCACCAGTAATCAGAGCCGGTGAGTTGAACCCGTTGCCACCGATGATCGGGGTGTCAATTCCGATCTCGCGGGCCTGGGTGACGAGCGGTACAGCCGCGTCAATGAGGCCGGAGACGATGATCGCGTCGGCGTTAGACTGCTTGGCCTTATTGAGCAAGGCGCGGAAGTCGGTGTCTGACTTGGAGAACGTGAGGGTGTCGGCTACGTCGACGTTCTGGTCCTCAAGCGCTGCGGCGAAAGCCTGGTAACCGGATTCGGTGAAGGCGTCATCGTTGGCGTACATGACAACGACCTTCTTCACGCCGAGCTTGTCAACGGCAGCCTTGACGGTCTGCGGGATGACGGCGTCCTCGGTGAGCGAGTCACGGAAGATGTAGTCGCCGATGTCGGTAATGCCCGCTGCAGTATTTGATACGCCCAGCACGGGAACCCCTGCGTCTTGCGCGATCGGGTCCGTCTGCTTCGCCGTATTAGACAGGGTAGGGCCGATGATGATGCTGGCGCCAGAGCTAATAAAGCTGTCGAATACTTGAATGGCCTGTTTCGGGTCGGTCGCGTCGTCTTCGACGGAAAGTTCGTAGGTGACCCCGCCGACTGCGTTGAGGTCCTTGACCGCCAATTCCAGCGCGTTTTTCTGGCCCTCACCATATTGGGCGGCCGCGCCCGTGAGGCTGAATGCGGCGGCAATAGGCACGGCGGAATCGATAACGCATTCCGCTCCAGTTCCCGTTCCCGTCAAGCTGCCATCGGCAGTCGAATCCGTTCCCGCGGGAGCGCTGCAGGCAGTAAGTGCGAGCAATAAGGTTGAACCGCAGGCAGCGGCAGAGAGCAGTTTTCTTCTCATAGTGGACCTCCTTGGCCAAGATTGGCGAGCTGCCTAGCGCATAGACAAACTCGTCTGGGCGAGTCTATCTTTCCCCACCCTTTCGCCTAAACGCCGGCACTGCTTTACGCTGTCGCGGTGTCGTTGCCAACGAGGAACTTTCGGCGCGTGTTCGGCGCCATCGTGCGCCCGAAGGGTGCTATCGCGGCATCGATCATCAAGAAGACGCCGGTCTCGAAGCACGTAAGTGCGATGCTCACGATGCGCGGCACGCCCACTGGATGATTTTTGCACGGGGTCACGAAGAGTCGACGCTCACCCGAGGAATCATGTCAAGATGCGCGCGAGGATTGATTCGTGGAATCATTTGAGAGTGCGCGCGAGGATGGTCTGGCTGCTGGTCCTTTCTTGCTGGTCGTCAG